>NZ_JBDOIO010000002.1 GCF_039831995.1 Paenibacillus pabuli | reverse complement strand
TCATATAGAGAAAAAAGAGATGGTAGATGCCATCTCTTTTTTTGTGTTTTTCTTCGATTTCAATTAAATCAAATACCAACGTGAATACAGTATTTAAATTGAGCCAGTTATATCGGCATCAACGTTTTAGATCATGTTTAGCAATATAGATAAGGATACCTTAATCATTATTTTATAAAACGCTTACAAAAATATCTTGCCTATTTACTAATGTTATAATACCATATCAATTAAGCGCTTAACCTTTATGGGTAAGGCGCTTACACTTAACGTAGATTAAGCGCTTTACCCATAAAGGGAAGGAGACAGAAATCCATGACAACGATCCGGCTGACCATGGCCCAGGCGCTGCTCCGCTATCTGGATCAGCAGTATATTTCCGTAGATGGTGTGGAGACCAAATTCGTGAAGGGTGTTATCGGTATTTTCGGACACGGTAATGTTACAGGAATAGGAGAGGCACTGGAACGCAGCTCAGGAAGCCTGACGTACATGCAAGGTAAGAATGAACAGGGCATGGTGCATACTGCAGCGGCTTATGCGAAGCAGAAGAATCGCAGACAAATATACGCGTGCACGACATCCATTGGGCCAGGTGCGTTAAATATGATTACCGCAGCCGCAACGGCGACAGTTAACCGGATTCCTGTACTTCTGCTCCCTGGAGATAACTTTGCCACACGTGAGCCGGACCCGGTACTGCAACAGCTCGAAGTGAGCAGTGATTACACTGTTTCGGCTACGGATCCCTTTAAAGCGGTCAGCAAATATTGGGATCGCATTGTACGTCCTGAACAGTTGATGATCGCCGTCACACAGGCGATGCGTGTTCTCACGGATCCGGCGGAAACGGGAGCGGTAACGCTGGCACTGCCGCAGGATGTGCAGGCAGAGGCGTACGATTACCCTGAAGCGTTCTTCGCCCGCAAGGTGCATTACCTGGATCGCCGCCCCCCGGTTCAGGCGGCCATTGAACGGGCCGCGGAGCAGCTGGCCCGTGGCAGGAAGCCGCTGCTGGTTGCTGGCGGCGGTGTGTTGTACTCCGAGGCATCCACTCAGCTTGCTGCCTTCGCCGAGGCATTTGGCATTCCGGTTGCCGAGACGCAGGCTGGCAAGAGTGCACTGTCCTGGGACCACCCACTCAACGTGGGGGCCATCGGGGTTACTGGCTCGCTAGCGGCAAATCGGATCGCAAGAGAAGCAGATGTTGTGATCGGCGTCGGCACCCGGTTCTCGGATTTCACGACGGCGTCCCGGTCCGCTTTTCAGCATCCAGAGGTGACATTTATCAACATCAACCTGAACGGCATGGATGCAGCCAAGCTCGGCGGGGAAGCCATTCTGGCAGATGCACGGGAAGGTCTGCAAGCCCTGCAAACGGCACTGCAGGAACGGGGCTACCTTAGCGGCTACGGTCCATCCGATATTGCTGATCTGCGAGATGAATGGAATCGTGAAGTGGATCGGCTGTATGAACTAAAGCACGAAGCCGGATTGGCACAGACCACCGCCGTTGGAGTCATTAATCGGACCATCGATCCAGCTTCCGTCATCGTGTGTGCGGCGGGGAGCTTACCCGGAGATTTGCATCGCCTGTGGCGAGCAGCAGCACCGAAGACGTATCACATGGAATACGGCTTCTCCTGTATGGGGTATGAGGTGAGCGGTGCGTTCGGAGCAGCGCTTGCTGAGCCGGATCGGGAAGTATATGCCATGGTTGGTGACGGCAGTTACCTGATGCTGCATTCCGAGCTGGTGACCAGCCTGCAGGAACAAAAGAAGTTCACTATTTTGCTATTCAACAACAATGGCTTCCAGTGCATTCATAATTTGCAGCGTGAGCACGGCAGTGACGGGTTCGGCAACGAGTTTCGCTACAGGGAATCGGAGAGTGGACGTCTGACAGGGGATTACATGCCGATGGATTTTGCAGCACATGCCCGGAGTCTGGGAGCAAAAGCATATCGAGCGGAAACGGCAGAGCAGCTGGAGCAGGCACTCAGGGATGCGCGGAATGAGAGCATAACTACCCTTATCGAGATTCCGGTTGTACCGGGAACCAACGCAGGAGGATATGAATCCTGGTGGAATGTTGGTGTGCCGGAAGTATCGACGGAAGAGAAAGTGGTTAGTGCTCACCATGCAATGCAAGCTAGCCGTGCCAAAGCAAAGCCCATTTAATTCAGTACAGTGTATCTGATTGTGCATGATGCTGACTCAAAAAAAGGAGACGTGGAGCAATGAATAAGCTGCCATTTCAGCTCGGGATTCATCCGATCAACTGGGTTGGGGAGGATGTGAAGGAGCATGGAGATAACACCACATGTGAGCAGATTTTGGATGATATTCAACGACTCGGACTGACAGGTACGGAGATGGGGCGCAAATATCCGACGGATTCAGCCGCATTGCGTGAGGAGCTAGGCAAGCGCAATATTCGTCTTGTTTCCCAGTGGAAATCGGTACTGCTCTCTGACCCGGCTTATCGAAAATCAGAGCTGGACAGCTACCGCAGACACGCGGAATTTCTGCAATTGATGGGCAGTACAGTCATTAGTACAGCAGAGGTAGGGGGTTCCCTGCATTTTGATCCCCGGCGGACTCCACATGAGAAGGAAGTGCTAAGACTCAGCGAATCGGAGTGGCACATCCTTGCTGAAGGGTTGAACGAAGCTGGAGCCATTGCACGGGAATATGGACTGAAACTGACGTACCATCACCATGGCGGCACAGTTGTGGAACAGCCGGAGGAGATCGACCGATTAATGGAGTTGACCGATCCTTCCCTTGTTTACTTGCTCTATGACACGGGTCATGCCTACTACGGCGGGGCCGATCCACTCGCTTTGCTGCGTAAGCATTATGACCGGATTGCCTATATCCACCTCAAAGATATTCGTCCGGATGTACTGGATGAGGCACGGGCAGCGAAATCGGATTTTGTTGGCTGCATTCGCAAAGGGGTGTTTACCGTACCTGGAGATGGATGCATTGATTTTGCACCGATTCTGCTGGAATTGATTGAGCGGGGATATGATGGCTGGGCGATGCTTGAAGGCGAGCAGGATCCTGCCATTCATAATCCATATGAATATGCGAAACGATCCCTCTTGTACATGAATTCATTAATTGGGCAGCCCAGCTGATCCAGCAGGGGGCCAATAGGAGTTCCATACCGCTAGGTTAGATCACGAAGGTGCTTTTCACATACGCGTAGCTATAGTGCAATGTAGACAGAGATATAGTCCGAAAGAAGAGCATATTTTTATCTGAATCGGTCAGCAGCTTCAATCCGGAACACCATCCCATTACAGAAAGGGGTTCAGAACCAATGGTTTATGTTTCCTTTCCTGCATCCAGGAAGATGGATTTTACCGCAATCGGTCGCCTGTGCATTGATTTGAACGCCAATGAGATCAACCGTCCGATGGAAGAGACGATGACGTTTACGAAATATGTAGGTGGATCTCCGGCCAATATTACAATTGGTATGTCCAGGCTCGGCATGGAGACAGCCTTTATCGGGAAAATCGCCAATGACCAGATGGGCAGATTCATCCAGAGCTATCTGGAGCGCAACGGAATTGATACATCCAATGTGGTGACTGATGACACAGGAGCGGTGACAGGGCTTGCTTTTACCGAGATCAAAAGTCCCACCGACTGCAGCATCCTGATGTACCGCGATCATGTAGCTGATCTGCTGTTACAGGCGCGCGAGGTACAGGAGCAGCTGATCGCGGACTCCAAGGTGCTGCTGATTTCCGGAACGGCTCTTGCCCAGAGCCCATCTCGTGAAGCAGTATTTCAGGCACTAGCATATGCAAAAAAGCATGGAACCGTCATTGTATTTGATCTCGATTATCGTCCCTACACCTGGACATCAGCGGAAGAAACCGCAGTGTATTACAACCTTGCAGCCGAAAAATGCGACATCATCCTGGGCACCCGTGAGGAATTCGATATGATGGAGACGTTTGACCACAATCCACAGCACAGCGATCAGGTGACCGCGCAAAAGTGGTTTGATTTTTCAGCCAAAATTGTGGTTATCAAGCATGGCAAGGATGGCTCCATTGCCTATACCCGCGAGGGGCTATCCCATCGTGCAGACAGTTACCCAGCACGTGTGGTGAAGACATTTGGAGCTGGTGATTCCTATGCGGCAGGGTTCCTGTACGGCTTAATGCAGAACTGGACGATTGAACGCAGCATGGCGTATGGCAGCGCGGCAGCAAGTATCGTCATCTCCAGTCACAGCTGCTCGGATGCGATGCCAACGGTAGAACAGGTGAATGATTATATCGAACGCTGCAATCGGGGCGAGATTACATTGTCCTGAGTCACTATAGAATAGCTGTAACACATATAAGCGAAGGGAGACAGGGCTATGGGAAAAGGGATTTCGGAAGCGTCTACAACAGTGACGATGGTACAAAACTGGATCGGGGGTGCCTGGGTGGCCCCGGCAGCAACCCGAAACGAGCCGGTCATGAATCCGGCTACGGAGGAAATCATTGCATACGTGCCGCTGTCGGAACAGGCAGACGTGGATCTTGCCGTTCAGACAGCAAGAGAGGCATTCCCGTCCTGGAGCAGCACACCGGTTCCCCGCCGCGCGCGTGTATTGTTCCGCTACCAGCAACTGCTGGTGGAGCATTGGGAAGAACTTGCCCGGCTGGTCACGCTGGAGAACGGCAAAAGCTATGCCGAAGCCTACGGGGAAGTGCAGCGCGGCATTGAATGCGTCGAATTCGCGGCAGGTGCCCCGAATCTGATGATGGGCAAGCAGCTGCCCGATATCGCCACCGGGCTGGAATCAGGTATGTATCGGTACCCAATCGGCGTTATTGGAGGGATCACTCCCTTCAACTTCCCGATGATGGTACCGTGCTGGATGTTCCCGCTGGCGATTGCGTGCGGGAATACCTTTGTCCTGAAGCCGTCCGAGCGGACACCGCTGCTGGCAGGCCGACTAGCTGAGCTGTTCAAGGAAGCCGGGCTTCCGGACGGCGTGCTCAACATCGTTCACGGTGCGCATGACGTCGTGAACGGGCTGCTTGAACATAAGGATGTTCAAGCCATCTCTTTTGTTGGATCACAGCCTGTAGCTGAATATGTCTACACCACCGCATCCGCACACGGAAAACGGGTGCAGGCGCTCGCTGGTGCGAAAAATCACTCGATCATCATGCCGGATGCCGATCTTGACCTGACGGTGAAAGAGATCACCAGTGCGGCATTCGGCTCGGCCGGAGAACGCTGCATGGCCTGCTCGGTTGTCGTGGCCGTTGGTGATGTGGCTGATACGTTGGTTCAAAAGCTGGTAGAAGCAGCCGACCGCATCACGATTGGCAATGGCTTGGATGAGGGTGTGTTTCTCGGCCCGGTAATTCGAGGTCCGCACAAAGAACGTACTCTCAGTTACATCGAATCCGGAGAACAGGAAGGCGCTGCCTTGATCCGCGATGGCCGGAAGGATGAAGCGGTAAGCAAGTCCGGTTACTTTGTTGGACCCACAATATTTGATGAGGTACAGAGCAGCATGAAAATCTGGAAGGATGAGATCTTCGCACCAGTGCTCTCTGTGGCAAGAGTGGATACGCTTGAGGAAGCAATCCAGCTGGCGAATCGTTCTGACTTTGCCAACGGAGCGTGCCTGTTTACCCGCAGCGGAGCGAGCATGCGACAATTCCGTGAAACGATTGATGCAGGCATGCTTGGCATTAACCTGGGAGTACCTGCGCCAATGGCCTTCTTCCCTTTTTCCGGCTGGAAGAAATCCTTCTACGGTGACCTGCACGCCAACGGTACGGATGGTGTTGAATTCTATACGCGCAAGAAGATGGTGACTGCCCGTTGGTAACAACTTAGGTATACCCCAGACCAAGGGGAAGACCTCATCCGATAGCGGCGAACACAGGGACAGGGAGGATAACGAAATGGGCAAGGACAGAGTGAGAATTGGGATTATCGGTGCCGGACGGATCGGTAAAATTCATGCTGACAATCTCCTGCGCAACCCGCATGCCGAGATTGTAGGAATCAGTGATTTGTTTGCAGGGCCTGAGCTGGAGGCTTGGGCCTCCTTGCGGGGTATTCCTGTCGTAACGACAGACAGCAGTCAGCTTATCTCGATGCCGAACGTGGATGCCGTGCTGATCTGCTCGTCAACGGATACGCATGTGCCGCTAATTGAACTGGCGGCGCAAGCGGGCAAACATATTTTCTGCGAGAAACCGGTCAGTATGGATTTGGCTCAGACCCAAGCGGCCGTGGCAGCCGTGCAAAAGGCTGGCGTGAAGCTGCAAATCGGATTCAACCGTCGTTTCGATCACAACTTCAAACGGGTGCGTGCTCACGTGCAGGACGGGACGATCGGCGATCCGCATATCATCAAGATCACTTCACGGGACCCGAGCCCGCCGCCCGCGGAGTATATCCGGGTGTCTGGCGGAATTTTTATGGATATGATGATTCACGATTTTGATATGGCACGTTATCTGTCGGGAAGTGAAGTAGAGGAAGTATATGCCCAAGGGAATGTGTTGATCCACCCTGTTTTTGCGGAGCATGGAGATGTGGACACGGCAATTGTGACGATGAGCTTTGAAAATGGGGCCATCGGAGTCATTGATAATAGCCGCCAAGCGGTATATGGATATGATCAGCGTGTCGAAGTGTTTGGCTCATTGGGCAGTGCAGCAGCTGCAAACGATCATCCCAATACGGCAGAGATTAGTACAGCGGCAGGGCTCATGAGGGATAAACCACTTCACTTTTTTCTGGAAAGATACAATGAGGCCTATGTGCAGGAGACAGCTCTTTTTATTGAAGCCATCCTGAATGATACACCCGTTACTGTCGATGGTCATGATGCGGTTCAGGCTGAACGGATTGCACTGGCTGCAAGGATGTCTATGGAACAGGGAAGACCTGTTAAGCTGCGGGAGGTCATCGGGATGACGATGGAATCTCAGACTGCTTCGCCGTAAACATACAATTCAGGGAGTTCAGCCTATTGCAGACGGTTTTTCTATTGGATGGAAATACTAGATTGCTTGGGGCACAGAAAGGAGTGGGTGCAGCATGTCAGAACGTATCGTGAAACCGGCAGTAGATTCGGAGGGAGACGGCACGCTTATAAACGTAACTCCAGAGTCTGCAGGTTGGCAATATGTTGGGTTTCAGGTGGTACTGCTTGCAGAAGGGCAATCCTTCACCCGTGAGAGTGGTGATCAGGAACTCTGTATCGTCCTTCTCAGCGGACTGGCAAATGTAAGTACGCGGGAGCATGCGTGGGAAAACGTTGGGAAGAGAATGAGCATATTTGAGAAAACGCCCCCTTTCTCCGTCTATGTCTCTAGCTCCGATCAGGTGGAGATCACGGCTCTTTCCACTTTGGAAATAGCCATATGTGCGGCACCCGGAAAAGGGACATATCCGGCTCGTCTCATCACACCGGAAGACGTTGGAGTAGAGACTCGCGGATACGGCAATCTGGAACGTCAAATTCATAACATTTTACCGGAAAAGAAGGAGGCGGACAGTCTGCTCGTCGTTGAAGTGTTCACGCCTGATGGACATTGGTCGAGTTATCCGCCGCATAAACATGACCGGGATGCCCTGCCTGAGGAATCTTTACTGGAGGAGACCTATTACTTCCGAGTGCAGCCAGAGCAGGGGTTTGCCATTCAGCGTATTTACACGGACGATCGATCTGTGGATGAGACACTGGCAGTGAACAATGGTGAAGTGGTGCTTGTCCCTTGCGGATACCATCCAGTAGGTGCTCCACCGGGATATGGGGTGTATTACCTTAATGTGATGGCGGGTCCAACTCGAACCTGGAAATTTCAGAATGACCCTGACCATGATTGGCTGATGAAAAGGTAACTCGGTCTCTCAGCATCTTCTAGAGTGCTTCGAGTTGCGTATGCAGACTTCCCCCTGCATAATGAGAAGAAAACGATTACCTATATATAAGGTTCTTGTATATAGCACAGATGGGGAATTTACAATGAAAGCAACTATTTATGATATTGCACGTGAGGCGGGCGTGTCCATTGCCACGGTCTCCCAGGTCATTAACGGCAAAGGGAAGATCAGTGAAAAGCGGCGCGCTGAGGTTATGGAGATTATGGAACGTCTTAACTATCAACCCAGCGCGATTGCGGCGGCACTTACAGGCAAGCAAACGTATACGCTCGGTCTGCTTGTGCCCGATATATCCAATCCGTATTTTGCCGAGCTGGCCAGAGCGGTAGAGGACCGTAGCCGCCAGTTGGGGTACAGCGTGGTGATCTGCAGCACGGACAATAAGGACGAGCGGGTAGAGCGCTATCTGAACCTGCTTCAGCAAAAAAGGGTTGATGGCATGATGATCGGAACAGGTATTGATAATGCCGAGATCCTGTCACCGCTTCTCAAGCAATCCATACCCGTTGCCTTGATCGCTCGTCAACTGCCATCACTGTCGGTGCACACGGTTGCGATCGATGACAGACTCGGTGGCTCACTGGCTGCACAGCATCTGCTTCAGTTGGGACATACCCGCCTTGCGGTGGTGTCCGAACCGCTCAAGGTCAGCAGCAGTAAGGAGCGTGTACGCGGATTCCGCGAAGCGGTGGAGGAAGCGGGTCTTACTCTTGCATCTTCACAGGTCAGGGAATCAACCGCGGACTTGAGATCGGCCAAACAGGAGGTGCTTGTGCTGCTTCGGGAAACTAATCGGCCCACAGGCATATTTTGCTGTAATGACATGCAGGCCATTGGTGCATTGCAGGCAGCGAAGGAGCTTGGCTTGCGAGTACCTGAAGATGTATCCATCATCGGATTCGACAATACCATTCTCGCATCCGTAACCAATCCACCGCTCACAACAGTTGCCCAGCCTATTGAGGATTTGGGGCGCCGTGCTGTGGACCTGTTGATCGATGAGCTGAAGGATGAGCGTAAACCACCGCAGAAAATGGTTCTGAAACCCGAGTTGGTGATCAGAGAGTCAACGGGGGATGCTCCCAATGAATCTTGATCCAGCAATTCAGGATCCAGCATTCGATCATTTCAGAACCAAACAAACAAGCCGCATTCAACCTCGTAGGGAGGATGAATGCGGCTTGTTATGCCTGGATGGCAGGACTAGACTGCATTTTAAAGTATGGCGTGATCCTTCTGAACCCGAATAGGTGGGCTGATTTTTCATAGGGTATCTGTAATATTCAATAGGTTGGTTTGGATGGATGTGTTGATATAGAACAATATATGGATGAAATGGTATAATAAAAAGGGCATGTGATATCCATTTTTTATACGATATTAGGATAGAAGGATGGGTGATTTTATTAAAAGGTGGGGCTTTGCTGCATCCATATGTTTCGTAATAGGCTTATTGCTGCTCGGTTTTTCTCCTGGTCAGAAGGGTATTCCTACCGAGTCACCAGTTGAATTCCTCACACGGGATCCTTTTCAAACTAACGTTATGGACTGGGAAGTCACAAAATTATCTCCTGAACAGTTTCAGGCGAGATATACCGAGCTGACGGGTGGGAGAGCACCGAAGGAACCCATGAGTCAGGATCAAGAGCATGATAGAGTAAATCTCACAGAGCAACAAATACCTCCACATAACATGGAGATCTATGAGGCAGAGTACGCGGTCAATATAGACTTGGGAGAAGAAATGTTGGCACAGGCAGGCGTTCTGGTACAGGTACAAGAAGTCAGTGATGGTGAAACGATACGAAAAGAGTTCCGCGAGGTGTATGAGAATACCGGTTATCTGTCTTCTCATGATTCTAGCAGTTCTATAAAACTTGTACAAAATTTCGTTGTGAGCACGTTGCAGGATCGCTCTCGATTACAGATTAGTTTTAATGGATACGTGGAACGCCAAGAGAGCGAAGTAGAATGGAAAGCCGAGCAGCAAAGAACAAAGGATCCAAAACATTTTAGCGGATCAGGATTTATCCAACTATAGATTGATTTAGGTGCATATAGGTTAACGAGAGGAGGTTGATTTATGAATAGAAAAAGAAAGCTGATTCTTGGTATCGTGATTTTACTTGCTTTAGTAGCTACAGCGATACCTGTATACATATCTCAACAACATACCACGTTTCGGGCAGAGGTTACGGATCATATGACCATGCTGGACAAATTCGACCGGTTAGAAATTACGAGATTTTCCAGCACATCAGGTGACAGGGAGGAAGTGATCATCAAGGATGCAGAGGAAATTCAGGACATTCTTAAGGATTATAAGGACATTGAACTAAAGAAGATTAAACAGAGGGATACAGAAAGGGAATCTCCTTATTATTATGAGTGGCGTCTTATGATTAACAAAGAGGAACGGGAAATCCATGGTTTTGGAATTACCTTGTATAACAAACATTCAATGACGATCTATAACGGTAATGATACGCGAGATAAACTTCAGGAGTACAAGGTCTCGCAAGATATGAATTGGTACAAGATGGAGCGCCTCTTTGCCGGCATAAAGGAGGAAGAATCATGAACGAGTACCATGTGCGTCCTATAGAGACGGAAGATGTTCCGTTCCTGTGGGAGATGTTATACGCTTCCCTGCATACACAGGGTAGTGATGAACCTTTTGAACCTGAGATTGTCCATAATCCGGAACTGTCCAAGTACGTGGAAGGCTGGGGAAGAGAAGGGGATTTTGGATATATCGTGGTAGATACACTGGGCAGGAGACTGGGTTCGATCACCTTACGTTTCTATCATGAGCAGAATGCCGGGTATGGTTACGTGAATGCTGCTACCCCAGAGATGGGCATGGCAGTCATTGAGGAAGCACGGGGAAAGGGAGTGGGTACTCTTCTGATGCAAGCGGCATTGGAAGAAGCTCGGCAGAGGGGGATTGACGCAGTGTCGCTCAGCGTAGACCCGGAGAATGCAGCCATCCGACTTTATCGACGTTTTGGATTCGAGGAGTTTGGGATGTGCGGAACATCGGTTACCATGTTATGTCCGCTTCATCCAGTCCTCTGAGTACGAAGAGAGCCTACATGAGAACATTTAAAAAAGCGTTCCCTTAAGGGAACGCTTCTCTTATTTCGTCAAAAATACTAGTGCTTCATCATAAGTCTCCCACTGGTATTCTGTCTGATGCTCAGATTCCTTGGAGATTCGATTCAGCTGCATCTTCGCAATGGCACTGCCGACCGCTACACTAGCACGTTTCATACCCCACTCCGTGAGCAGCTTTTGATGCTCCACAATTTTCTCTTTGGTTTCCTGGGAGAAAGCTTTCATGTTTCGCATGTCCACCAGTACATCAAACGAATTATCCAATTGCTGCGCAATATGTTGAATTTCCCGATTCGTTTGTTCTACTTCTTCAGGGGAAACCATGCCATCCCAGATTATTTCAATAATAGGTTCCTTTGAATCCAAACGTCGTACAGAGATACAGGCAACTCCCTCGAATAAAATATATGTAATATATGAGTCTATTGACCTAATAAATTATACCCGAAAAGCAGAGATCAAAACAAATTTTCGAGATTATGCAATACTCATGGCCTATTTTTAGGCTAGCGGAGTTAATTTTAGGGAATCGAAATTGAAAGTGAGCAGTCACTTCCATAAAAAGAGAGCCGCCCAGCTTAAGCGTACTGGATGGCTCTTATTATTTTTGGAAACAATTAGGAGTATGTTGAACTTGGTCCCCTATTGGAAGTTACTTATCACATTACTACACGTTTAACTAAAACCCGATTTTCAGACTACAGCCTTCTGTAGCTACTCCCTTGGAACGGGTAATCGGCAGCTTATGCTCAGCTGTAAACCCGAGAGTCTCTCCATCGTGCAAAGTCACGTCATTTTCAACCACATAGGTCATGGTCATAAACATCATTTCAAATACATCACTTAACGGGTTGGCTGAATGTATGATCTCGATCTCTTCTTTTCCGAAGTTACGTAACCCATGCGTATAAGCTGAGGCGCCTTCCGCATTCTGATACATACCGATAAAAATCCAAAGGGAAACAGGCAGCTTGTCCTGCTTCAGACTATGACTTGTCTCTACATACTGACGTGCCTCAACAACAAGTGGCGCCAAATATATGGCGAGTGCATGGTCAAGCTGCAGCAGGGCACTTGCTGTCTTGGTGAATAAAATATGTCCCTGGATAGCACCCGGTGCGTTCAGTACAGAAACGATAATCTGTGACTGATGCCTGGAAGTAACCTGTTCCGCTTCGCGCCACAATATATTTAATTTGGCGTTCTCCTCTACTTCCCGGTCAGGTACAGGAGCACTGATATGGGCGCACACCACCTGCATTCCATCTACTTCAAAGAAAAGGTTGCCCTCTTCCGAATTTTCTTCGATATCAATATCCCAATCCTTCTTCATCGTGCGGATGAAATGGTTAAAATCACAGTCATCCTGTTCCAAAAGGACAAAACCAACAATGGTTTCACTATGTGTAGAAGATTCCACGGCTCCGCCTGCGGACACAGGTTCTTTTTTGCGGCGCCGAAGCTTGTCAAACAGTCCCATGAGACGTTCTCCTTTCCAAATCGATCACGGTGATCGGCATAACGGATGCCATTATTACCTTACCATACCATACTTTGGCTTGTAATGAATAAGGGCAGTGCGTACCCAATCATGAGGTGATTAGAGGAAAAGGACCAGGAGCAATGCGATAATCGCTGGCAAGCCTTGTTTGATGATAATAGACCGGGAAGCTGTCGCTCCTCCATATAAGGCTGCGATGATTACACAAGCCAAAAAGAAGATCTGAATGTGCCCACCAACGACCGTGTCCGGATACACCAATCCCCAGATCAGTCCTGCTGCGAGAAAACCGTTGTACAGCCCCTGGTTAGCCGCCAGAGACTTGGTCGATTCTGCAAATTCAGGTGTGAGACCGAAGGTTTTCATTGTACGTGGACGAGTCCACATAAACATCTCCATTACCAGAATATAGAGATGTTCAATGGCTACCAGAGCCACAAAAATTGCACTAATCAATGGAAACACCTAGCTTTCTTAAATGTAGTTTTATTGTCTACTCAGTATAAATGTTTGCATGAAGAACGAAAAGATCGAAATTAATTTGGCGCAAACAAATTGTTTAAAATAAATTTGACCGGGAAAGTAGATGAAACAAATCATTGATTATTTATAGACAATAATATATATTATCTATAAATAAATAGACATAAAATATAATAATTTGTTTATTTCATTCAAAGGAGGAGTTCGAGTTGTTTCGTAATCGGTATGTACGGACGGTAGTCATTTCGCGGGTTCTTCTGCAATTGGGGATCTGGATACGCAATTTTGCCATACTTTTGTATGTGACTGATCTGACCAACAATGATCCGCAGGCCGTATCATGGATTTCCGTGGCGGAGTATGCGCCCATCTTTGTTTTTGCCATTATTGGAGGAACGTTCGCTGATCGCTGGAGGCCCAAACGTACCATGGTGTGGTGTGATGTGCTCTCCTCGCTGTCTGCAGTAGTTGTGCTGGTTGCCTTGATGTTTGGGCCCTGGTACTCGGTATTGCTGGGTACCTTGATTTCAGCAGTTTTCTCCCAATTCTCACAGCCTTCTGCAATGAAGCTGTTTAAGCAGCATGTCCCGGGTGAGGAATTGCAGGGAGTGATGGCCATGTTTCAAACGATGGTTGCTGTCTTTATGGTGATTGGCCCCATGATCGGAACGATCATCTATCAGAACTACGGGATCGAAGTGTCTCTTATTCTTACGGCCGTGATGTTTTTGACATCAGGATTGGTTCTTTCGCGGTTACCTAGGGATGAAGTGGCGACTGTAGGTAAAGGCATTCGGGGATCCTTTCGTCAAGAACTGGCTGAGGGATTTCGATATGTGTATGCCAATGCTGCCCTGCGGACCCTGGTCATGACTTTTGCGGTATCGGGGGTGGCTGCAGGATTGATACAACCGTTAATGCTCTTTGTTGCCATTGATAATCTGGGTCAGGACAAAACGTTTCTACAATGGTTGCTCATGGTTAATGGTGCAGCCATGCTGGTCGGGGGTGGAATCATCATGAGTGCGGCCAAAAAACTTCAGCCCCAAGTTCTTCTGGCTGCGGGATTACTGATCAGTGCGCTAGGAACAATCATGATGGGCTGGTCCACTAACATTCTGCTAACCATGACGGCACAGGTGATAAATGGTTTCTTTTACCCTTGGATTCATGTAGGCATTCAGACGATGATTATGCGCAATACGGATACGACCTTTATTGGCCGTGTTGGAGGAGCGGTTACCCCGGTATTTATGGGTATGATGGTCATTAGCATGTCGTTTGCAGGTTACTTAATGAACCAATTGAACTTAATGACGGTATTTAGCGTGAGTGGCGTACTTTTTCTGGCAGGTGCGTTCATTTTGTTGCCGGTGTTACCTACTAAGGGAAGCAAGTCAGCGGATCTCACGTGAAGAGGGGCTCAGAGCGAGGGGATTTCCAAGATCAACAAATGCCGATTGCTGAAGCCCCCTCGTTAGGTAATAATGTATTACGAGGAAATGAATTGCTCATGGAAAGGAGGGGATTGGCATGGGAACCGTTCAATTCGTGCTGCTTGCTGACGATCCATCGACATTTGTTACACGGCCAGTGCCTTTAATTGATGTCGAACTCGCCGGAATACCCGGAGACCGTCATTACGGTCTGCTGCGTCCAGCAGACTCCAGACAGAAGATATACAAGCGAGGCACACCGATTGCCAATCGTCGGCAGATCAGTATTGTGTCGGAGGAGGAATGTGCTCTCATCGCAGAGCTAATGAATATTCCCGAAGTGCGTCCGGAGTGGCTGGGTGCCAATATGCTGGTCCGAGGCATTGACCGATTGACCGAGCTGCCTGCCGGAACGCGGCTTCTGTTCCCAGACGGGACGGGTTTGATATGTGAAGGGGAGAATCTTCCTTGCGTTCACCCGGGGAAAATGATTGAGCAAGTTTACAAACAGGATGGTTTGCGCAAAAAATTCGTGCCAGCCGCCCGCAAAAAACGCGGTATCGTCTGCTCAGTTGAACGGGAAGGAGTAATCCATACTGGTGATACCATTGAAGTTAAAGGCCTGTCCTGATATTTGGGGGCAGGTTTTTTCGTGAGTTGACGTATTCTTCGGGCGTACTCCCAATAATCGATTTAAAGTCCTTGATGAAATGGGACTGATCATGGTATCCGAGGTCCTGAGCTAGCTTAACCAGATCGCAGTGAAGACCGCGGTCAATCAGATCGGCTGCATTTTGCAATCGATACAGCTTGATCACGGTTTTGGGACTGATCCCCACATACTGATTGAACAGGCGCTGGAGTTTTCGTGTATGAATGTTCCAAAAAGACGACAGATCATCCACCCTCAACAGTTCCCGGTCCAGTTCAATTTGCTGCACGATATCGTGAACCAGCCTTGCTTGGGCATCCTCAGCTGGAAGATGTGCACATAGAAGCTGATCCATGTAATTAATCTTATCGGCATCACTGCCATCTGTGAGCAGCTGCTCTTCCAATGATGCTGCGCTGACGTCAAGCACACTGGAAACTTCCAACGGTTGTTCACACAATGATGAGACAGGGAGGCGTACGAATGGATAGAATCCTCCCGGTCGGAACTTTACACCAAACACTTGCCCCTTTCCACGAATATGATAGGAGAATTTTCGTCCAGAAGGACCGAAGAAAAACGTGTTGCCCCGCTCCACGACCAGATTAACACAGGGATTGGGCACCACATGCTGTGGATAGGAGTCAAGACCTGCAAGATCCCACGATACCATCCAGAAATGTTTAACAAAAGGACTGAGCGCTTCCGAAGGAGCGTGACGGGTCAGCTGATATCTTTTGTTGCCTTCATCCAGATTAAGCAGGCCCATGCTGGGTCTGCTGATACGAGTTGTAGATTCCATTTTGTTCATCCCCTCTGGATAGATGTGTCTACCCCTGTGTTTGCAAGCGTAGAAAAGTATAGATGTTATTCCGTCACTTCTGCTCCCGGAATAGCAGCGCTCGAACAGCAAAACGCGGCAAGATAAGCTGTCTTCGCCATCTTGAGGGTTGGCTGAGCAGTCGATACAACCATTCCAGGTTTAGCTTTTGCCACAGGACCGGGGCACGTTTGGTTTTGCCTGCGACAATATCCAGGCTTCCTCCGACACCAATGGCTACACGAGCGTTCAGCAGATGGCGGTGTTTATCAATCCAGTGCTCAGCATTCGGTGCTCCGAGCGCGACAATGAGAAAGTCTGGTTGTGCATCGCGAATGTCCGCCACAATCTGTCGCTCCTCATCTGTTGAGAAAAAACCGTGGTGCCTGCCGCTAACGATAACACCTGGATAATTCTCCTCAATGACTTCCACTGCCCGTTTACTGACAGCTTCCTCTGCTCCAAGCATATAAAAGGACCATCGTTTCCGGTTTCCCTCTTCCAATAAGCGAAATAAAAGATCGCAGCCGGTTACCCGCTCGGTCAATTGTCCGCCTCGGAAGCGTGAGACCATCACGATGCCTGCCCCGTCAGCAGTTACTAATCCAGCTTGATCCACGACCGCACGGAGTGTTTGGTTCTTTTGACAGGACATGACGATTTCCGGGTTTCCCGTAATGACATGAAAGAGTTCTGAGCTGTGCTGATCTACAACATCGCCTAGAATGTTGACGGTCTGCTCCATGGTGAGATTAGGAAATGGAATGCCCATGATATTCGTAGTTTGGCTCATGCGTTGCTTCTTCCTTTCTGATAACGCCATCAATGAATAGGGACAAGCTCATGCGTACCACTGCTGTTATTTCATTCCATTTTAGTATATCTGATCTTCTGACAAAGAACTATATGGTTCAGTTGTGAATCACGCTACGAGTTCGAGCATGGACTCTCCATATTTTTGTGTTATATATGGATTTGACTGCACGGAGACTGAATATGGTTTTCTGGTTTTCTAAACTTGTGATTCTCTATAATCCTACTCTTAATTTTCTGGTTGTCGTGTTTTTACAATACGGAGTTAGGGGTATAACGATAGGATAGGAATGCGAGTTGGTAGATCGCATATCCATTGCATAGGGGAGTGAGTTCATGGAATTAAAATATGAATTTTATATCAATGCCGGGCTGGAAGACGTGTGGAATGCCCTGATTTCACCTGATGGCACACGAAGCAGTTTCTTTGGCAGTGAACTTCGTTCCAATTTACAACCAGGCCAGCCGTTTGCTTATGTAGGACCAGGCAATGATGGTGCTGAAACCGTCCATGTGTACGGGGACATTTTAGAGTTCGAACCTTTATCCAGACTCAGTTATCGGGAGCATCCCGGACCCTCGTATCATGCGAATCATACGGATCTTGAATCCAGAGTGGTCTTCCAGCTCGAAACCGTGGGCGAGTGTACCAAACTGATCTTGATCAATGATCAATTTACGGAGAACCATCCTTCCTTTGCAAACGCGCAGAGCAGCTGGTGGATGATTCTAAGCAGTATCAAAACCTGGGCGGAGACGGGAAAGACGTTGAACTTCGGCTGGTAAAAAAGCATATACCCAAGTCGTTATATAAAAAATCCACCGAATGGCAGGTTTGAGCCCTCGGTGGATTTTTGTTTGTCTATATTTTAACGATATAGATTGAATTATACTTGTTGAACCTTGATCAGGTTGGTATTACCGGATTGGCCGATAGGTACACCTGCAGACAACACGATGATGTCGCCTTTTTCGATATAACCCGTTTTGATCGCGTTACGTGTAGCAGATTCGAACATTTCATCCGTAGTCGTTACTTTGTCGCCCATAACCGGAATAACACCGGAGAGCAGGCAAATTTTAACGAGTACTTCTTCATGCTGGGTAACGGCAATGATCGGTGCTTTTGGACGGTATTTGGAGATCATGCGCGCCGTGAAGCCACTCTCTGTGGAAGTGATGATCGCTTTCGCATTCAGTACCAGAGAGGAACTTACAGCTCCCTGACTGATAACCTCCGTAATGTCAGCTACTTGTTGAGCTGATTTTTGACCGAATTGCTCTTTGTAATCGATCATGGTTTCAGCACGACGGGCAACAGCGGCCATTGTGCGAACGGATTGGACAGGATATTTACCTGCAGCCGATTCACCGGACAGCATGACTACGTCTGCGCCTTGAAGAACGGCATTTGCTACGTCGCTGACTTCGGAACGGGTTGGACGCGGGTTAACTTGCATCGATTCCAGCATGTGCGTAGCAACGATAACCGGTTTACCTGCACGGTTACACTTGTCGATCATTTCTTTTTGCATCATGGGTACGTCTTCAATCGGTACTTCAACCCCGAGATCACCACGAGCTACCATGATACCGTCAGAAGCTTCGATAATATCGTTGAGGTTGGTCATACCTTCCTGATTTTCAATTTTGGAGATGATCTGCACGTGCTCTGCACCACGTTCTTTCAGGATGCTGCGAATTTCACGAATGTCATCGCCTTTACGAACAAAGGAAGCTGCAATGATTTCGATATCGTTTTCGATTCCGAATCCGATGTGCATAACGTCACGCTCGGTTACACCCGGCAGAGTCGTTTTGATTCCTGGCAAGTTTACACCTTTACGTGGTTTAAGAATGCCGCCGCTGATGATTTTGCAATGAATATCCGAACCTTCTACAGAGAGTACAGTCAGGTCTACCAGACCATCGTCAATCAGGATGCGATCGCCAGGCTTCACAACGAGATTCAATTCAGGATAGTTTACGGAGATGCGCTCTGCGTCACCCAGGATTTCTTCCGTTGTCAGAATCAGCTCTTTGCCTGCTTGCAAGTGGCAGGATGCTTCTTTCAGTTTGCCGATCCGAACTTCCGGTCCTTTGATATCCATCATAATGGGGATATATTTGTTCAGTTCGGAAGCTGCTTTACGGATGTTGTTAATCCGGGTAACGTGATCTTCCAGCTCGCCGTGAGCCATATTCAGACGGGCAACCGTCATGCCTTCCTGAATCATCACCTTCAATGTTTCGATCGAGTCACAAGCAGGTCCCATAGTACAAATAATCTTTGTTTTCAACATGCTGATTTCCTCCTCATATGTTTTGCTTATGTGTGTATTGTAGCGTTTTCTGTCGAATCAGGGTATGAACTATAGTACAATGATTGGAGTATAGTCCAATAATGAGGTGTGTTATGATCACTCCGTTAGAAGTCCGGCACATTAATGGTGTCGGTTGGTACGAAGAAGCAATGCAATCCGAAGGGATATGGCGGCTGAGCTTGGTTACTTATGGCAAATGTGTATATTGGGTGAACGGTGAAAAACAGATCATGGAGAAGGGTGAATTGCTCTTGATTCCTGGTGGTGTCTCCTATTATGGCAAAAGCATTCCCACGGTAACGCATACGCAAATTGTTGTCCATTTGCAAGGAGATCAGGCAGATGCATTGCCTGCTTTGGAACGAATGGAAGTTTTACGCCATAAACCGGGATGTTACGAGCTAATCCATGAACGCATGAAGGCAATTCACCAGCAGTGGCAGGAACGTCCTTCTTATTATGTCATGATGAGTCAGGCCTTATTGATGGAAGTGTTGATTTATGTGAATCGGGAACTGGATCGGGGAGTCATTCCACCAGAGAAGCATATGCATGCAGAGCGAATGAAACGATATATCGAGCGGCATTACCGGGAGAAACTGACGAAGGAAGATCTCGGAGATGAGATTGGCAAGACACCCAACTACGCAGCAGCATTGTTCAAAAGCATGACGAACCAAACGATCAGCCAGTATGTACATGACCAGCGGATGAAACGGGCGTTATATCTGCTCACCGAGTCGCAGCTCTCCATACAGGAGATTGCCGAATTTCTTGGTTATCGGGATTTGTCGTACTTTTACCGTATCTTTAAGCGCATAACCGGAACCCAGCCATCTGACTGGCTCCATGAGCGTCCACCGGTAATCTAACATTGAATTTTGATCGCGGAATGGGGCCACAGTTTATCGGTTTCTTCTATATATAGTTGTGCAAAAAAAGAGGGCCGCTGGCCCTCTTTTGATTTCATGCAGCATAGATCAATGCTGCTTGTAAGGAATGATCAGGCGTTGCTGCTTGTGTTGGTGGCGCCAACGCTCTGCTTTGTTTTTTTGCGAGCAAGGCCGCCGCGAACCAAGAAAACATGAACGGTCCAATACGCTGCTTCCGCAAACAGAATTCCGCCTGCCACATCCAGCAGGGAGTGCTGTTTCACAAACACCGTTGAAGCAATGATCAGCCAGAGCCATACCGACCAAGAAATTCGGGCGAGTGGTCTGAAATTCATATGCCGATTAATGACAATAAATAGCAGATAACTTGTGAGGCAGTGAACGCTTGGAAAACAGTTAAATGGAGCATCATTGGCATAGATGAACTGTACTAGCGTGCTGCTCAGGTCCGTTCCGCCGACCATTGGCCGCGGTACATGCGTTGGAAAGACTGCAAAACAGATGTTGGCCGCGATGACTCCGACGTTGTAGGTAAGCAGTGTGCGCCAGAATAACGATTTATTCGTCAGGCCCAGATAGATGAATCCAAGGTATAGAATGGGCATCCAGCTGATGTATGGGTAAATAAATTCTTTGATAAATGGAATTTGTGTATCAATCCATGCGTAATTGTAAAAGACATCGTCACCCGGATTACTGCCGAGAAAAACATATATGGTGCCTTGAATCGGTATGCAGAGTATAGCCAGCAGATGCCCCCAGCGAAGAAATAGTTCTTTCATATTGACCCCCTGATTTGTTATGCCTTGTGCATGTTCGTTATTTTTCTCTCTATATAAGACGTTGCAGAGTTGAGGTAACCCTGCAGCAAATAACTTGTGTACTACTATGATGACAGTTTCGAACACAAGCCATACCTGATTTTAGGGGAAAAGAGGTTGGAGAAAGTCTCTATTTTGTTACTTTTATAATTTTATCCAAAAAAGGATATTTGAATAATCAGTGATGTGATACAACTATATTGTCATAACCAATTCGCATGACAACGATAATTAATGAAATGAGGCTGATTCATTCATGGCAACCCCACAAACCGGGAAAACACCATCATTCTCCGAACGCAGACCGGTACTGGCTGTTATTATTATTGAACTGCTGCTCTTGCTCGCTGTATTTGCAGCAGGGGCTGTGGCGACTGTGAAGCAATTGGATTATACTTCGCCAGTGCTTATGTCCTTTACGCCGATGGCTGTTGTGCTCATCATTTATCTGACCCTGCGACGCAGGTGGGCCGAGACTGGATTTCGTTCACTAAGAACCATCCCGATTCAGCACGCAAAGTATTATATTCCGCTACTCCTTGTACTGGGTACTATCGCCCTGAAAGGTTTTGCGGAACTGACTCTGGCGAAGGTGATCTTTTTTATCTTTTTTACGCTGCTCGTCGCCTTTGTGGAAGAAACCATTTACCGTGGACTCATATTCAAAATGTTACTTCGCAAGAGTGCAATGGCAGCGGTAGTTACCTCAAGCATTTTATTTTCCATTACACATATGTTAAATGCACTCTCAGGTCAGAGCATGGCTGATACGCTGCTGCAACTGATCTATGCCCTGCTGCTGGGAGCTGTACTGGCGCTGTTAATGCTCAAAAACGGAAATATCATTCCTTTGATTTTGTTCCACTTCATACATAATTTGATCCAATTCCTAAGTGATGACCTGCGGGATACGAATACTCTTCCTTATGATCTTTTCTTGTTAATAGTCCTTGTTGTTCATTGTATATGGTTAATCTATAGTGCTCGAAAA
Source organism: Paenibacillus pabuli (assembly GCF_039831995.1). Classification (NCBI taxonomy): domain Bacteria; kingdom Bacillati; phylum Bacillota; class Bacilli; order Caryophanales; family Paenibacillaceae; genus Paenibacillus; species Paenibacillus pabuli. The sequence continues at coordinate 14,849 of NZ_JBDOIO010000002.1, read as the reverse complement.
GCTAAAAGGTTCTCTTCTGATCCGGGAGCTGCCGGACATAAGGTTACACATTAGGCCGTTCTTAAGGCAGCCTTGCAACCCCATTTACCTTCAGCAGTGTACTCATGGTATACTTCAGTCTGGCGGTAAGGCTGGCATGGAGTGCATGCGCCAGTCCTTTTCGTACATTAGAATAGACAGCAGGTGATGAAGGATGGAAAAAACAGCACAGGATGTTGCTGAATGGATGGTTCAGGAGATTAAGTTTACCGGAACATTGAGGCAGGAAGCTGCAATTGAGTACGTGAAGGCTCATTTTGGCGATGAGTTTGTTTTTGTAAATGAGAACGGGAATGCCTCTTTATCAAAAGAAGTGAAAAAAGCATTCCGTAAGCTCCATGGCGGGCAGATTGCCTGGGACAGAGATGCCTTTATGTGGGCCTGGACTTAAGTTCACCTGGATGTGTGGGGACGAGTAATTCCATTTGAAATGGATATGCATGCCAAAATATTTTATAAAAAATGTATAAGTTGGTTCGGAACTGCATATCCTTTCATAAGACCGCACAGCAGCGGATGTGCTTTTGATCAAGACTTGTCCGCAGACCGTACGGATAACATGTATTTCCAAAGCTGTTTGAAAAGAAAATACAAAGATTTGCTTTTTGGCAGAATTAGAGTTATAATAAGAGCAAGTTGTACAGAGAGTGGAAAACCTAATTCACATATTGTAAAGGGCGATCACTTATAGGTAATGACTGGTACCTTTTTCAATGTGTGAATTTTTATTTGCTTGCTGCAAAGAACAAAGGAACATGTTAATTTTTATTTGGAGGTGTAATTCACATGCAAAACGGAACAGTAAAATGGTTCAACGCTGATAAAGGCTTCGGTTTCATCGAAGTTGAAGGCGGAGAAGATGTATTCGTACACTTCAGCGCTATTACAGGCGAAGGCTTCAAAACGCTGGACGAAGGTCAACGCGTGCAATTTAAAATTGTACAAGGAAACCGTGGTCCTCAAGCAGAAGAAGTTGTAAAACTGTAATTAAAGCTAGCTGCCTTTAACATGTTATAATGGTAAAGGCAGCTTCTTTTTTTTGAGCAGATAGATGTAAGTCGGCCCAATAAGTTGTCGAGGCAGTAGCCGGGCGGGATGCAAGACTTCCGCTAAGTATAGGCTTCTGTGAAATAACGTCGGTTAGATGTTTTTCCATAACAAGGGGGTAGAAGTCATGTATAATCGCAAAAAGCCATTGGAAGAAATTCCACAAGCGGATGCGGCAATCTGGGAGTGTACGAGTGATACGTGCAAAGGATGGATGCGGGACAATTTTGCGTTTGATACCGTGCCTACTTGTCCAATATGTGCTTCTGAGATGGTTAGCACGACTAGGATGCTGCCATTGCTTGAAAATTCGAACAGCAACATGAAGACGATGTCTAAAGGAAATCGGATTTAACATAGCTTACCCGCCTCTAACGAGGTGTTTTTTTTTAACTTAGACCTGACATCTTGAGCAAAGGTACGGGTAATCAAATATGAAATTCCAGGCATTCGTTTGGCGAATGCCTTTTTTTATTTATTTCGCAATATAAGAAACACCCCTCATTTCAGCAAACATCATGAGGGGTGTTTCTATTTTTAATATAGCTAATGGATGAGTTGAGTCTATTTGCTTAGATGAAAAGGAATGGAAGCAACAGTAAGGTTGTTACCAGAGCGAGATCATATCCAGCCCCGTATCCGTAACCCCCGCCGTACCCGTATCCATAAGGACCATAAGCGGAAGACTTTACTTTTTTGGCACCAACTGCGTTGTTTTTTCCTTTTTTGCGGAGCTGCTGTTTGGATTGTACTGAGCATAGACGCGGGCCTTCAAAACTTCCACTTACATAAATCTTTCCATCCCGGCAGCCTCCAAGTGTACCGTATATGTGCTTGCCATCTTTCATAATCATACATACCGGGCGTCCAACGTGTGGAGACACCGTCTCTTCACATACCGGATGAATTCTGTGCATGCATATCCCCCTCAAATTTTGCGGTTTGCCGCTTGGAATCAACGGTTTGTATATCATAGTAAAAAGTGAGTGGATTGGTATGGACGAGTACCCGGAAAATGCATAGGGATGTGCCGCTTTTGCAATTGCTCCATACACTGGAGGGAGGGAAGGGAGCTGGAGCCATTGGATTATCATGATTTACTGGCTAAACTCGGTGAAGGAAGTGCGCATCCTGGTGGATTTACGGCGACAGTACAACTAATTGATTCCTTGTCTCTTCTGGAACGTGGGCAAGTATTGGAGGTAGGATGCGGTACAGGGAGGACGGCTTGTTATCTCGCGCGAAATGGGTATCGGGTGACTGCAATTGATCTTCACCGTCAGATGCTGGAGAAAGCAGTCAGACGAGCAAGACGTGAACGTCTGGATATTCGTTTTATTCAGGCAGATGTCACTGCGTTACCCTTTCCGGACCATAGTTTTGATGTGGTGTTTGTGGAGTCGGTTACGATATTTACCCGCTGGCGCACTGCAATCTCCGAATATAAGCGGGTTTTGAAGCCAGGTGGACGTTTGATTGATCGAGAGATGATCTTGTGTGGGCGAAAGACTGAACTGATGAGCCGACGGTTGAAGCGGTTTTACGGAATGAGGACACTGGCCACCATGACAGAATGGAAGAGACGTCTCAGAATGAGTGGATTTACCCGTGTATTGGTTCATGAGCATTCGCGTTCCATGGGAAAATGGGGTGTGGATCACGATCCGCACCGGGAACTGGACATGGCTCTGTTCGAGGATGAACAGGTCCGACGAATGAGTGAAACCAACGATCAATTACTTGCGAGGTACGGTAAAAGGCTGGGATACGCTGTTTTTGATGCCAAGGTGCCGCCTGACAAAGCATGAATGCATGGAAGTGTGAGCTTAAGAAGTGTTATGGAAGTAATCGGTGTGGAGAATGGAAAAGGCAACCCACAGGGTGAGTTGCCTTTTTTGCAATGCATTTTGAATGCTGGGCCAGAGGGCTATTACAGCATATCGTTGTCGATAATGCGCCAGTGGTGTTTGAGTAGCGATTCCAATTGCGGTTTGTCTTTCGTGCGAAAGGCGTTTAGAATCTGGCGATGTTCCTCATTGACCTCCTGAAGAACGCTGGATAACTTCGACTTGTTGTCACTTACATACGACTGCCGAATAAAGCTGTTTTTCAACGTATTCAGCATTTCGATCACGGTTGCATTGCCGCATCGCTGGATGTACAAGTTGTGGAAATGGTATTGGTCTTTGCTGTAGGCGGCAAGGTCAAGCTGGGTAATGTCTTCATCCATTCTTGCAACGAGGGCTTCCATTTCCAGTAGGTCGGATGTTTTCAAATGGTCTGCTGCAAGTGTGGCAGCAAGAGCCTCCAGTACCCCGATGGCCTGGGAGAATTCAAGCTTTTTGCCAGAATCAAAAGGAGCAACGATAAATCCACGACGCGGAATATATTGCAGCAGATTGTCTGATGCGAGCTGAAAGAGTGCCTCTCTTGTCGGAGTGCGACTGATGTCCAGCTTTTTGCATATTTCTGCTTCGTTGATCTTCTGATTGGGGAGCAGCGTTCCGTCCTGAATCTTCTGGGCGATGTAGTCGTAAACGTGATCTTTCAAGGAACGGTATTTAGGTACTTCCATACCGAATTCCCCCTTCTGTATATAGTAATGATAGGATGTGTGGGCTGGGCCCAAGTGTGGTGCGCCGTTCGGGTGTTATAAGTTTTTATCATCTTAACACCGAGGGGGAAGTTGGGCAAGCTAACTTAAATGCCTATTTGGTGTTATATAAATGTTAGATAACTGATACTTAATGGAATATAAGACCATAAATGGTTGAAATCTGTTGCCTAAAATCCAATTGTTTGTTACTATATCTTACATAAAATCCCTTATATCGCACTATGTATATTGTATACAGATTTGAATGTGTCTCATTCCAAAAAAAGAATAGGGGTATGATCTGTGAAAAGAGCTCTTATGCCAGTGATGATGTTGTTGGTAGCTGTAATCTTTTCGGCTTGTGGGCAGAACCAGACAGTAGGTAACAGTTCGGCTCCGGTTTCAACCGCTGAAGGAGACGCAGCAGAGAAAGATGTCATTGTACTCGGTACCAGCGCTGATTACGCACCCTATGAATTTCACAAGAGCATTGATGGCAAAGACACGATAGTCGGGTTCGATATCGAGATTGCCAAAGCCATTGCAGCGGATATGGGTGCAGAGTTGAAGATTGAAGATATGGATTTTGACGGTCTCCTCATGGCACTGGACACAGAAAAGGTGGATTTTGTGATCTCAGGCTTAACCCCTACCGAAGAGCGGAAAAAGAATGTGGATTTTACGGACATCTATTACTATGCAGAACAGGCGGTGCTTGTCAGGGAGGGTGAGGGTGATACGTTAAGCTCGCTGGGGGATCTGTCAGGCAAACAGGTTGGCGTGCAGAAAAGCTCCATTCAAGAAGGAATTGCTCAAGGGGTACAAGGTGCCAAACTCACAACTCTCGCGAAAATCCCTGAGTTGATTCTGGAATTGCAGACGGGCCGTGTGGATGCTCTTATTCTGGAGAAGCCGGTCGCGGAACAATATGTGAAGAATCAGCAGGGGCTTGCTTTGTCGGACGTAAAGATTGAACAATCTGAAGATGAAGCTGGATCGGCTATTGCTGTAAAGAAAGGGAATCGGGAGTTGATTGATCAGATTAACGGTACACTCCAAAAGCTCAAAAGTAATGGTGACATCGAACGTTTCGTCATTGAAGCCAATGAGTTAGTCGGGGAGTGAGGGATATGCCGTGAATTTAGATTTTTCTTTTTTATCGGATCATTGGCAGGATTACGCAAGAAGTGCGTGGGTGACGTTGGAATTGTCTTTCTTTGGTGTTTTGCTTGGCACCATCCTTGGAGTTTTGATTGCGCTATTCCGTATATCACGTGTATGGCCGATCAAATTTGTGGCATCAGCCTATATTGAACTTATTCGGGGCACACCGATGCTGGTGCAAATTCTCATCATTCACTATGGTCTGACGGTCATCGGTGTAAATTTGCCGGCGTTTATGTCCGGGGTTGTGGCGCTAACCATTAATAGTTCTGCTTATATGGCAGAAGTGTTCCGGGCCGGCATTCAGGCGATCGATAAGGGTCAAGCGGAAGCTGCCCGTTCCCTGGGTTTATCCCATGGTATGACGCTTCGTTACATTATACTGCCTCAGGCGTTCCGCAATATGCTGCCAGCAATCGGTAATGAATTCATTATCATTATTAAGGATTCTTCCCTTGTCTCCATGATTGGTATTGCCGAAATTATCTACACGGCCAGAGCTGTTCAAGGTGTTACTTTTCAACCGCTTGCCCCGCTCCTTGTTGCCGCTGCAATTTATTTTGTGATCACATTTACGCTGGCTAATCTGCTTGCCTGGATAGAACGGAGGCTTTCCATATCCCGTTAATCGAGGCTTATGATGTATTGATATACTGGACTACCGGGCTGTTGTGGAAATAGCTGTGATGGGGTCGTAAATGGAGAAGGCGCAGCATACATTGATATTGTATTTTGTATACAGATCGGCAGGAGGTGCTGGGGATAATGACGGACTCTCAGAAATGGTTGGAATGGTCGGAACGCTATGCTGCGCCTAACTATCATCCGCTCCCGATTGTCATTGAAACAGCCGAGGGGGTGTGGGTTCAAGACCCTGAAGGTTGTCGTTATATGGATATGTTAAGTGCCTATTCGGCGTTGAATCATGGACACAGGCATCCTGTGATTATTCAGGCACTGAAGGATCAGGCTGACCGGGTTACGTTGACATCGCGGGCATTTCACAGCAGTACTGCCTCCCTTTTTTATCAAAAACTCTCGCAATTTACGGGCAAATCGAAGATTCTTGCTATGAACACGGGTGCTGAAGCGGTGGAAACGGCGGTTAAAGCTGTGCGGAGATGGGCTTATCGATGTAAAGGGGTTCCTGAAAATCAAGCTGAAATTATTGTCTGCGCCGGTAACTTTCACGGAAGAACGTTAACGGTCACGTCTTTCTCTTCCTCGGCGGCGTACCAAAAAGACTTTGGTCCATTCACACCCGGGTTTCGAATTATTCCTTATGGGGATATTGACGCGTTGAGGCAAGCAATTAATCCAAATACTGCGGCGTTTCTGGTGGAGCCGATTCAAGGTGAGGCGGGGATCATCATTCCGCCGGATGGATATCTTGCGCAAGCCTTTAAACTATGCAAAAAAATGAAAGTGTTGACGGTGGCCGATGAGATCCAGACGGGTTTCGGACGCACAGGGCGTCGGTTTGCTTCTGATTGGGAAGGGGCAGTGCCTGATCTCTGGATTATGGGTAAAGCACTTGGCGGGGGTATTATGCCGATCTCGGCTGTGGCCGCGGATGCTGAGATTCTTGATTTATTCGAGCCGGGCTCCCATGGTTCTACATTTGGTGGCAATCCACTTGCTTGTGCGGTGGCGGTTGCAGCGCTGCAAGTATTGGAAGATGAACGGCTGGCGGAGCGATCGGAGCGTCTTGGGGATTATTTTATAAACCGTCTTAAAGGGATTAGGAGCACAGCAGTAAAAGAGGTGCGAGGAAAAGGATTATTTATTGGTGTTGAACTTCATATGCCTGCCCGCTCATATTGCGAACGACTAATGATAGCAGGGTTACTGTGCAAGGAAACGCATGAGACAACGATTCGGTTTGCGCCACCTCTTACGATAACGGAAGATGAAATCGATTGGGCCGTAGAGAGGATTGAACAGGTTTTAAGGGATTGAAGAATGAAAGTCTGGTTAGGTGGTATAGACGGTTCTCATTATTTTTCATTTCTTTAAGAATTAGCTGTGAAGGGGCTGATCTGTTTGGGGAATCATAATACGGGAGCTGCAGGCAACCCGGAAGCTACTATTGAAACGAGTCCGGGTTCCACAGAGCAACGCCAGGTGGCTGTCATTAAAGTTCCTTTTGGTCTTGGGGGTGCTCGTGGGGGTGCGGAGTTAGGTCCGGATGAACTGATTACAGCTGGGCTGAAACGGGAGATAGCAAGACTTGGGTTAGTTCTGACCGAGGAAGTACGTGTGGAATGTCCATTGATAGCTGATGAACCGATTGAACGTAATCGTGGTAAATATTTGCGTGAAGTACGTCAAGTGAGTGAGCGGGTGTGTAGCGAAGTATCACGTGCCGTAGCAGGGGGTGCATTCCCGCTTGTTCTCGGGGGAGACCATAGTGTGGCGATCGGTACTCTTGCGGGGTTGACTTCCCACTATTCCAACTTGGGTGTAATCTGGTTCGATGCACATGCTGATCTAAATACCGAAGAGCGCAGCTTGTCAGGTAACATGCATGGGATGAGTCTGGCTGCTGCACTCGGACATTCGGCGTTTAATTTATCCCATATCCCTGGAGTCGGTCCATTTATTAATCCTTCCAATCTGGTATACGTTGGTTTGCGGGATCTGGATGAGTATGAGAAAGAACAGATTAGAGCACATGGAATCAAAAGCTTCACAATGCATGATATAGACCGAATGGGAATCCAGTGGGTTATTGAACAGGCGATGGCGGTGGCTGGAAAAGGAACTGACGGGATCCATCTTAGCTTCGACATGGATTGCCTTGATCCTCGTGAAGCACCAGGGGTGGGCACGCCGGTCCCGGGAGGGTTGAACTACCGGGAAGCGCATTTTGCCCTAGAGTTACTGGCTTCCACGAATCGTATCACCTCTATGGAACTTGTGGAGGTCAATCCGTTGTTTGATCATAATAGACACACCGCGAGGCTGGGGGTAGAACTAATTGCTTCGCTGCTGGGTAAACGCATACTGTAATGAGTTCACATGGAGTGGTTATATCGCATGGTTTTGAAATGGTTCTTATATAGAAGGAAAGAGTTTTATAAAAGCCGGAACCGAGTCTCGAATGTACCTTCCTTGGAGAAGGAGAGAGGCTTGTCTGGCTTTTGTTATTCTCATATAAACGTGATGAGTACGGTGAGATACGATCGTATATTATAGAGGGCGTGTAGAAGAGGGAGAGAAGGAATAGTAGGTTAGAAGCATGGATCTAAATTTTTTAAAAAAATTACTTGCATAAAAAATCTGAACATGGTATATTCTAATTCCGGCCAAGAAAACACGAGAAACACGGTGCGGTAAGCAAACTGAAAAGCTTCGAAAGAAACTTAAAAAAAGTACTTGCTAAATTGGTTCGGAAGTGGTAAGATATAAAAGTTGCTGAAGAGAACAACACTCGGATGCGAATGACGTTTGATCTTTGAAAACTGAACAACGAGTGAGTAACGATCTTACTTTGTAAGATCGACGCTGAGGAATCGGTACATGTCATCTGACTGTATGATTTCAAAGCACAAATGAGATTTTTAATCTCGTCAGATTCAAAATGAGCTAATCGCTCTTTTCAATACTTTATTGGAGAGTTTGATCCTGGCTCAGGACGAACGCTGGCGGCATGCCTAATACATGCAAGTCGAGCGGAGTTGATAGAAAGCTTGCTTTCTTGATGCTTAGCGGCGGACGGGTGAGTAACACGTAGGCAACCTGCCCTCAAGCTTGGGACAACTACCGGAAACGGTAGCTAATACCGAATACTTGCTTTCTTCGCCTGAAGGAAGCTGGAAAGACGGAGCAATCTGTCACTTGAGGATGGGCCTGCGGCGCATTAGCTAGTTGGTGAGGTAACGGCTCACCAAGGCGACGATGCGTAGCCGACCTGAGAGGGTGATCGGCCACACTGGGACTGAGACACGGCCCAGACTCCTACGGGAGGCAGCAGTAGGGAATCTTCCGCAATGGGCGAAAGCCTGACGGAGCAATGCCGCGTGAGTGATGAAGGTTTTCGGATCGTAAAGCTCTGTTGCCAGGGAAGAACGTCCTTGAGAGTAACTGCTCAAGGAGTGACGGTACCTGAGAAGAAAGCCCCGGCTAACTACGTGCCAGCAGCCGCGGTAATACGTAGGGGGCAAGCGTTGTCCGGAATTATTGGGCGTAAAGCGCGCGCAGGCGGTCATTTAAGTCTGGTGTTTAATCCCGGGGCTCAACCCCGGATCGCACTGGAAACTGGGTGACTTGAGTGCAGAAGAGGAGAGTGGAATTCCACGTGTAGCGGTGAAATGCGTAGAGATGTGGAGGAACACCAGTGGCGAAGGCGACTCTCTGGGCTGTAACTGACGCTGAGGCGCGAAAGCGTGGGGAGCAAACAGGATTAGATACCCTGGTAGTCCACGCCGTAAACGATGAGTGCTAGGTGTTAGGGGTTTCGATACCCTTGGTGCCGAAGTTAACACATTAAGCACTCCGCCTGGGGAGTACGGTCGCAAGACTGAAACTCAAAGGAATTGACGGGGACCCGCACAAGCAGTGGAGTATGTGGTTTAATTCGAAGCAACGCGAAGAACCTTACCAGGTCTTGACATCCCTCTGACCGGTACAGAGATGTACCTTTCCTTCGGGACAGAGGAGACAGGTGGTGCATGGTTGTCGTCAGCTCGTGTCGTGAGATGTTGGGTTAAGTCCCGCAACGAGCGCAACCCTTGATCTTAGTTGCCAGCACTTCGGGTGGGCACTCTAAGGTGACTGCCGGTGACAAACCGGAGGAAGGTGGGGATGACGTCAAATCATCATGCCCCTTATGACCTGGGCTACACACGTACTACAATGGCCGGTACAACGGGCAGTGAAGCCGCGAGGTGGAACGAATCCTAAAAAGCCGGTCTCAGTTCGGATTGCAGGCTGCAACTCGCCTGCATGAAGTCGGAATTGCTAGTAATCGCGGATCAGCATGCCGCGGTGAATACGTTCCCGGGTCTTGTACACACCGCCCGTCACACCACGAGAGTTTATAACACCCGAAGTCGGTGGGGTAACCGCAAGGAGCCAGCCGCCGAAGGTGGGATAGATGATTGGGGTGAAGTCGTAACAAGGTAGCCGTATCGGAAGGTGCGGCTGGATCACCTCCTTTCTATGGAGAATCGTTTCCCGAGTGGAAACATTCAAATCAGCAGGTTCACTGAACCTGCGACAGCGATTCATTTCGGTCCATCACTTGATGTGTGGATGAAATGAAGAGCAAAACTTACTCACTCGTTGCTCAGTTTTGAGAGCTCAAACTCTCAAAACAGCTTGCTTTTGCATGGAGCTTGTTCTTTGAAAACTAGATATCGAAACGAAAAATGCGAATTAGAACATTCCTTTTAGCTGAACTTGTGTTAAACAAGTTTCAAATATTAGTAATAACTGCATGAGCGAGTGATCGAATGGAACGACTTTTGGATTTGCGCAAGCAAACCAAGGGAAGAGACAGCTCGAACACGAGCGAATTGGTTAAGCTACTAAGAGCACACGGAGGATGCCTAGGCGCTAGGAGCCGATGAAGGACGTGGCGAACAACGAAACTGCCTCGGGGAGCTGTAAGCAAGCTTTGATCCGGGGATGTCCGAATGGGGAAACCCAGCTGGGGTAATATCCAGTTACTCATAACTGAATACATAGGTTATGTAGAGGCATACCAGGGGAACTGAAACATCTAAGTACCTTGAGGAAGAGAAAACAATAGTGATTCCGTCAGTAGCGGCGAGCGAACGCGGAACAGCCCAAACCAGAGAGCTTGCTCTCTGGGGTTGTGGGACGTCTCACATGGAGTTACAAAGGAACCGGTTAAACGAAGAGGTCTGGAAAGGCCCGCCAAAGAAGGTAAAAGCCCTGTAATTGAAAGTCTGTTCCCTCCGAGACGGATCCCGAGTAGTGCGGGGCACGTGAAACCCCGTATGAATCCGGCAGGACCATCTGCCAAGGCTAAATACTTCCTAGCGACCGATAGTGAAGCAGTACCGTGAGGGAAAGGTGAAAAGCACCCCGGAAGGGGAGTGAAATAGAACCTGAAACCGTGTGCTTACAAGAAGTCAGAGCCCGTTTTAGGGGTGATGGCGTGCCTTTTGTAGAATGAACCGGCGAGTTACGTTCCCGTGCAAGGTTAAGGTGAAGAGCCGGAGCCGCAGCGAAAGCGAGTCTGAATAGGGCGAGTTAGTACGTGGACGTAGACCCGAAACCGGGTGATCTACCCCTGTCCAGGGTGAAGGTGCGGTAACACGCACTGGAGGCCCGAACCCACGCACGTTGAAAAGTGCGGGGATGAGGTGGGGGTAGCGGAGAAATTCCAATCGAACTCGGAGATAGCTGGTTCTCCCCGAAATAGCTTTAGGGCTAGCCTCGGAAAACAGAGTCGTGGAGGTAGAGCACTGATTGGGTGCGGGGCCCGCAAGGGTTACCAAGCTCAGTCAAACTCCGAATGCCATAGACTTACTTCCGGGAGTCAGACAGTGAGTGCTAAGATCCATTGTCAAAAGGGAAACAGCCCAGACCATCAGCTAAGGTCCCCAAGTGTGTGTTAAGTGGGAAAGGATGTGGAGTTGCACAGACAACCAGGATGTTGGCTTAGAAGCAGCCACCATTGAAAGAGTGCGTAATAGCTCACTGGTCGAGTGACTCTGCGCCGAAAATGTAACGGGGCTAAACACACCACCGAAGCTATGGCTTGATGCTTTGCATCAGGGGTAGGGGAGCGTTGTATAAGGGTTGAAGGTGTACCGTAAGGAGCGCTGGACATTATACAAGTGAGAATGCCGGTATGAGTAACGAAAAGATCAGTGAGAATCTGATCCGCCGAAAGCCTAAGGGTTCCTGAGGAAGGCTCGTCCGCTCAGGGTAAGTCGGGACCTAAGGCGAGGCCGAAAGGCGTAGTCGAAGGACAACAGGTCGAAATTCCTGTACCACCGTAAATCGTTACGAGCGATGGGGGGACGCAGTAGGGTAGTGACGCAGACTGATGGATGTCTGTCCAAGCAGTGAGGCTGGTTAGTAGGCAAATCCGCTAACCATAAGGCTGAGCTGTGATGGGGAGTGAAAATTACAGTAGCGAAGGTCATGATCTCACACTGCCAAGAAAAGCCTCTAGCCAGATGAAGGTGCCCGTACCGCAAACCGACACAGGTAGGCGAGAAGAGAATTCTAAGGCGCGCGGAAGAACTCTCGTTAAGGAACTCGGCAAAATGACCCCGTAACTTCGGGAGAAGGGGTGCCCCGGTAGTGTGAATAGCACGAGGGGGCCGCAGTGAAAAGGCCCAAGCGACTGTTTAGCAAAAACACAGGTCTGTGCGAAGCCGTAAGGCGAAGTATACGGGCTGACGCCTGCCCGGTGCTGGAAGGTTAAGGGGAGCGGTTAGGAGCAATCCGAAGCTGTGAACCGAAGCCCCAGTAAACGGCGGCCGTAACTATAACGGTCCTAAGGTAGCGAAATTCCTTGTCAGGTAAATTCTGACCCGCACGAATGGCGTAACGACTTGGGCGCTGTCTCAACGAGAGATCCGGTGAAATTTTAATACCTGTGAAGATGCAGGTTACCCGCGACAAGACGGAAAGACCCCATGGAGCTTTACTGCAGCTTGATATTGAATTTGGGTACGATCTGTACAGGATAGGTGGGAGCCTTTGAAGCATGAGCGCCAGCTTGTGTGGAGGCACCGTTGGGATACCACCCTGATCGTATCTAGGTTCTAACCTGGTACCGTAAACCGGTGCGGGGACAGTGTCAGGTGGGCAGTTTGACTGGGGCGGTCGCCTCCTAAAGAGTAACGGAGGCGCCCAAAGGTTCCCTCAGAATGGTTGGAAATCATTCGAAGAGTGCAAAGGCATAAGGGAGCTTGACTGCGAGACCTACAAGTCGAGCAGGGACGAAAGTCGGGCTTAGTGATCCGGTGGTACCGCATGGAAGGGCCATCGCTCAACGGATAAAAGCTACCCTGGGGATAACAGGCTTATCTCCCCCAAGAGTCCACATCGACGGGGAGGTTTGGCACCTCGATGTCGGCTCATCGCATCCTGGGGCTGAAGTAGGTCCCAAGGGTTGGGCTGTTCGCCCATTAAAGCGGTACGCGAGCTGGGTTCAGAACGTCGTGAGACAGTTCGGTCCCTATCTGTCGTGGGCGTAGGAAATTTGAGAGGAGCTGTCCTTAGTACGAGAGGACCGGGATGGACGTACCGCTGGTGTACCAGTTGTTCCGCCAGGAGCACCGCTGGGTAGCTATGTACGGACGGGATAAGCGCTGAAAGCATCTAAGCGTGAAGCCCCCCTCAAGATGAGATTTCCCAGTATGTAAGACCCCTTGAAGACGACGAGGTAGATAGGCTGGGGGTGGAAGTGCAGTAATGCATGGAGCTGACCAGTACTAATCGGTCGAGGGCTTATCCAAATTGCAGGTTCTAGTCGCATATTTCGTTTCGGATTTAGTTTTCAGAGAATGATCTCTGAACGCATTTGTTCCACAAATGCTCGTTTGGTGGCGATAGCGGAGGGGTTCCACACGTACCCATCCCGAACACGACCGTTAAGCCCTCTAGCGCCGATGGTACTTGGACCGAAGGGTCCTGGGAGAGTAGGACGCTGCCAAGCGATTCCCTTTGGGGTATTTTTTTTGCCCCCCTCGTAGAGAAAAAAGGGATATATACGGGCCCTTAGCTCAGTTGGTTAGAGCGCACCTCTGATAAGGGTGAGGTCGGTGGTTCGAGTCCACCAGGGCCCACCATACAAGTTTTATGAAGATCACGGGGTCCCGGGGAAGTAATCGGAATTAACCTCGAAGCTAGACTTCACTTTGTGGAGTAAAAAAACATGGGGCCATAGCTCAGCTGGGAGAGCGCCTGCCTTGCAAGCAGGAGGTCAGCGGTTCGATCCCGCTTGGCTCCACCATTCCCTGATAGCTCAGTTGGTAGAGCACTCGACTGTTAATCGAGTTGTCACAGGTTCGAGTCCTGTTCGGGGAGCCATATGGAGAGGTGTCCGAGTTGGCCGAAGGAGCACGATTGGAAATCGTGTAGGCGCCACAAGCGTCTCGAGGGTTCGAATCCCTCTCTCTCCGCCAGAAGATTTTTAGTAAGGCCCGTTGGTCAAGGGGTTAAGACACCTCCCTTTCACGGAGGTAACAGGGGTTCGAATCCCCTACGGGTCATAGCTTTACTTCTTAAAGCATCAAGGGGATGAGAATCCCAAAGGTTCGTCGGAGGATAATCATCGTTAGCAACTGCTACGCAGTTTCGAGCGAAGTGAGAGTATCCCCTACGGGTCATAGATATGGAGGCTTAGCTCAGCTGGGAGAGCATCTGCCTTACAAGCAGAGGGTCGGGGGTTCGAGCCCCTCAGCCTCCACCATATAACTTTTATAACGACGCGGGGTGGAGCAGCCCGGTAGCTCGTCGGGCTCATAACCCGAAGGCCGCAGGTTCAAATCCTGCCCCCGCAATTATACTTTCTTTACAGAAAGTGATCTGGAACCGTGGTGTAGTTGGCCTAACATGCCTGCCTGTCACGCAGGAGATCGCGGGTTCGAATCCCGTCGGTTCCGCCATTTTAATAAATCACACACTTTACTTTACACCGTGCCGGTGTAGCTCAACTGGTAGAGCAACTGACTTGTAATCAGTAGGTTGGGGGTTCAAGTCCTCTCGCCGGCACCACTTATTACTTTAACATCTTAATTTATAGTAGAATGTATATTATAGATGAGGATGGGAATACTGAGATACTCTCAGGTTAGATTATGGCGATCGTGGCGAAGTGGTTAACGCACCGGTTTGTGGATCCGGCATTCGGGGGTTCAATTCCCCTCGATCGCCCCATGATTTTATTGGGGATTAGCCAAGCGGTAAGGCAACGGACTTTGACTCCGTCATGCATAGGTTCAAATCCTATATCCCCAGCCATTTTATTAAGAGTCATTAGCTCAGTTGGTAGAGCACCTGACTTTTAATC